>NZ_AP024719.1 GCF_030294985.1 Methylomarinovum tepidoasis | reverse complement strand
TAATATGCAAGAGGCCTCCTTGATCCCAAGATCGGGATTCCTGTGGGGTCTGTGTTAAAAGCCCCGAAGGTGCGCCGCCAAGCTGACAGCCTTCGGGGCCTTATTTTTTCCTGGCTCACCTCAACAGTTTACGCAGTTCCGCGAACATCTGTCGCCCTTTTCGCCGGGAGGCCTCCACTTCTCCGGCAGCCGGGGAAGCTCCTCCGGTGGCGGCAATTCTATGCCTAAAACCCGAGCGATATTTAGCGGATAAGCGCGTCTTTTGCCCGGTATTCTGGCAATCGCCGCCCTGGCCCGCTTTTCTCCCACCTTCCGGCACAGCCAGAGCCACTCCCGTTTGGCCCGGTCGTTGGTCAGTTCCGGTTCCGGCCGATCCATGGTTCCCTCACATCTCGTTCCACAGCAGGCGTACCCTGTAAGCGGCCATCTGCCGGTCGCCGCTGACCAGGGTCAGCCTGTCTTTGCCGGCCTGGGCCACCAGCAGGCGGTCGAAGGGATCGCGGTGGTGCATGGGGAGGTTGCCGAGGGCGAGGATGTGCTCGAGGCGGATCGGCAGGGGCTCGAACTGGTTGGTGGCCAGGATGTCCTCGAAGGCCTCCAGGGGGAATTCGATCTTCCCCAGTTGCCGCTTGACCGCGATTTCCCAGGCGCTGACGTGGCTGACGTAGACATCGTTATCGGGTGAGGTGATGACGTCCCGGGCGGCCTGGGGCAGGGCGGGATCATCCGTCAGCCACCAGATCAGGGCGTGGGTGTCGAGCAGCAGCCTCACTTTTCCTCCCCCGATGGGAACAGTTCGCTCTCGTAATAGGCGTCGATCACTTCCTCGGGCGTCTGGTCGAAGTCCTTCTCGACCCGGATCTTGCCCTTCAGGCCGCCGGGGCGGCGGGGGTTATGCCATTTGCGGGGCGGACAGAGTCGGGCGACCGGTTTGCCGCTTCTGGCGATGATGACTTCCTCGCCCCGCTCGACGGCCTCGAGCAGTCTGGAAAGATGGGTCTTGGCGTAGTGGATGTTGACTTGCTGCATGGAACGGTCCCGGTTTTGCATTGAGAGCTAAGTCTAGTCTTTTGTTTACGGCGGGGTAAGCGGTTTTTTATCGCTGGCCGGCAGCATGGGGAAAAACCGGATCTCAGCGCTCTTTGAGTTCGGCCAGGGCTTGCGCTTCATCGATGTCCTCGCCAAACCGGCCCAGGATCGCCAGCGCCGCTTCGGAATCCTTGTCCCGGCCATGTGCGCGTTCGGCAAAGAAAGCCCTGGCGCTCTTGAGAACCGCCAGCTTTTCGGCCACCGCCAGGTTGACGAGCTGGTTGATCGACACGCCCTCCTCCTTGGCGACCGCTTTCAGCTCCCGCATCAGGGAGGGCATCATCCGCAGGGCGAAGTTGCTTTTCTTCATGATGAACCTCTCAAATGATTTCGTAACCTATTCAAACCATCCGCCGGGGTGACGATCTCGAATGAAAATTTCCCGGCAGCTCTGAAATCCCGAATGTTGTGCGTAACCAGCATATCGGCCCGACCGTTGACCGCCGCTTCCAGCACCATGTCGTCCTTGGGATCGCGCAGCTGGGGCCGCCACAGATAGGAGATCTCCACCGGCTCCACGAAGGCGGCCAGCATGCCCAGGAAATCGTCGATGTCCTGGGGGTTCGGCGTCAGGCGGCGGCTCTGACGCAACAGGACATCCTCGTATTCCAGAAACAGGGGTACTGAGACCGGCATTGTCACCTGACCGGAGAACACGGATTCCAGCCAACGCCTAGAGGCCCCGGTGTATGACCGGAGACCGGCATAGATGACGTTGGTGTCCAGGACTGCTCGAATCATATTTGAGAAATCTTATACGATATCACTTCAATCCGAAACCCGGCCCTTCGTCGTTCTCTGGTCTCCGGGAATACACCTGGCGGCTGGACCGGTTTAGCCGGGATTCGACTTGCTCAACAAGTGCGCCAGCTGCACCAATAAGCGTTCCAATTCGCCGATTCGCTTGCTCAAGGCTTCGATTTGTTGACTCTGCCGTTGCAACTGTTCGGTGTATTCCTTCGATAGCCTGTTTAAGGCTTTCAATAATTCGGTTTCCAATTCCGTCATTGGGTGTCTCCATCATCTGCTGGATGGCGGCAAGCGCACGCATTCGTTGCCACCACATTGCAAACCACTCTCGGAACCCGGTGGCAGGATCAGGTACAGTCGACCATCCGGTCCTCTGCCCATCTTCAACCCGTGGCTTTGCTGCTCCAGGGCCTGGACCGCCGCCCCGAGCGCGTCTCTTTCGGTGAGCAGCTGCCCGATCTGGTTTGCCAGGTATCGCGTCAGGCCCCAAGCTCCGGCTGAGATACCGATAAAGAGGCTCAGGCCCACGATCAGCGCCGGCATCCAGCGCAGCGTCAGCGCCCGGCGGATTCTCCGGTTCAGATCCGCCATATTTTCCTCGATGGAACGCTGCACGTCGTTGGACGATTGCCTCAAGGCGTTTTCGATAGCGTTTTGCTGCTGCCGGATCAGGTCGTCGATGAGGGCCTGGTCCTCTTGAACCTTGGCCCTGAGCTTGTCGGCGAGTTTCGAGGAATTGGTCGGTGTCGAAGGATTCTTCATAGATGCCTCCCTTTAGGCGGAGACGCCCCTTTGCGGCCGGGGCGTCCGGGTCGATGATGACGGTAAGGTAGTTTTTGCCCATACGGGACACTTCCAGGCCCAGCTCGGACCGGATGGCTGCCACCACGTCGCTGCGATTGCGAATAGCGCCGGCTTCGATGCGCTGCACCAGGAACCGGGTCAAAAGCTCCCGCTCGCTCAGGTCTTCGATGTCGTCGCCGCCGGATTTCAGGGCCCGGCGGATCGCGGCGGCATCGAGATAGGCCCGGTGGTCGGCCGGTTGGACCGGCCGGGAACGGGCCGGATCGTCGGGTCGGGCCCAGCCGTATTTGGCGTTGAAGTAATCGCGCAGGGGGTCGTAGGTGTGGCGCCATCCGGGCGGGGCGATGTTCAAACTTTTACCGGTTTCCAAATCCACCCGGGCCACCAAGAGATGCACATGGCAGCCGCCGCCGTGTTCCCGGTGGAGGACGGCGGTCCAGGCGTAGCGGTCGGGGTCGAGGCCTGCGAAGGCGACCTGTTCGAACGCCCGCAGTACTTCGTCGATCTGCCCGTCGCTGGGCGCGTCTTCCGGCGCCCAGGCGATGACGCCACTGGTGTAGCGGTGGACGAAATCGAGGCTGTCGGCGACGTCGGCCACCAGTTGGGGATCGCCTCGCAGCACTTCGACGCCGGCGCGCTTCTCACCGCTGTGGTCTCGGCCCTGGAGAAGGTAGTCGGCGGCGGCCTTGGCCGATCCCGTGCCCCGGGGGATGAACTTAATGTGCATCGCGGTCGCCTCCGGATACCTTGGCCAACAGCGCACGCATCGCCGCCTCGATGGCTAGCAGGCCGGCGATGATCTCCACGGCCTCGGCGGAGCGTTTGTAGGTGTTGGCCCAGCGGGCAATCTGGTTGAAGTTGTTGCCGATCTTGGCCAGCTGGCGGATCAGCTCGGGGTCGGCTTTGGGATGCCGCCGCCGTCTCGGTGGCGCCTGCTGGGGTCGCCGTCGTTTCGTCAGGCGAGCCTCGATCTGTTCCACGTCACCCAGCTCGGGGGCAAGGACCCGCATCCGCACGAAGTCGGAGACCGACAGACCAGCGGATTCGGCGGCCTCCACCAGGCAGCGCAGGTCGGATTCGGTGAAGCGCACCCGTACCGATCTCGTTAGCGGTTCCTTGTTTTTGCGGGGTCGTGCCATATCTTTTGGAAACCAAAAAGCTGGGGTCCAGGGGGCGCAGCGCCCCTGGCCAGCCTTCGGCCAGAGAAACCGGCAGGTTTCGATGGCCGAGTAGGCTGGCTATCAATGCGGTAGCGGGGGACGGTCAGAGGGCGTCGTCCCGGAAGCCGGCACCGTATCCGCCTCCGGAGGTGTCCGCCTGCGCGCTTTCGCCGTCACCACCAGATGCCGTTCGGGAAGATGCGGAAGCGCCCTGGCCGGCGCCGTTGTCGTCACCTGTCGTGCGCACATTTTCGTCCGTTTCCTGTGCGTGCTCGCGATCAAGCCGGTCCAGGAAGGCGGCCGCTTCCTGGACCAGTTCCCGCAGAGACTCTTCGATAACACCACTTACGTCGATTTCGGCGCCTGCCTTTTCAGCGCGGCTTTTCAGGGTCTCCAGCTGATCTATCAGCTCGCCAGAGATGCTGACCGAGAAGCGCCGTCGCTGGCCACGCAAACGAACGAATCTGGAAGCGACTCCGGTTTTTTTGGTGGAGTTCTTCGTTGACATCACATGCCTCCTGAAATCAGTTTCCCTAAATGCTATGACCAAAGTCGTGCAGGTGGCGGCTGAAAAACCTGCACTTTTCCGCGTTTATCCGGCAACCGCTCCGGGCGCTATTCAGGCAGGCATTCCCACGCCGGCACGACCGCTCTCCTGCTGCGATGGCGATCCAGGTGGCGGGTGCAGACGTGGATTTCGTAACGAAATCCGTCGTACTCGATGGTGACGATGCCGGCCGCCTGGCCGCTGCAGCGGGTGCCCTGCTTGGTGCGGGCCTGGCAACGCCCACCGCTCTCGGACCAGAGCGGGCGGGTAGTGCGCTCGCGTTCCAGCTGCCTTTCCAGCGCCGCGATGCGCTGGCGGGCCTGCGACAGCTCGACTTCCAGGCGGTGGGCGTGTGTCAGAGTCCGCTCGTACTTCTCTCTGGGAACACTGTCGTTTCCGGAATGCGGGGCCGGGGTGAAACCGGCCATGCGCCGGTCGATGAATCTGCGTACCTCGTCCCGCAGTGTCTCCGGCACCCGCATCACCACCGTCGGCATGCCCCAGCGGGGTTTTCTGCCTGCGCCGGGGCGGGCGCCGCCTCGTCCTCGACTTGCCATAATCTTGACCCTCTTTCATTTCGTTACGAAATCAATCATAACACGGCGGCGAGTTCCGGAATGGCACGAACCCGGATGAGGGCAGGGGCGGATCGAATGGCGCCGCTCTTGCCTTTTAGATTCCGTTACGAAATCCTTACTACGATTCTTGCGGCGCCACTACGGATTCTTACGGCACCGTTTCAGGCGGGACGATCCGCCTCAGGCCGGTCCACGCCCTCGCTGCGCTCCAGCGCCCGGTACCGGGACAGGGACCGAATTTCACCCTGCACGGCCGGGCCGCCTTACGACCGCGCCGCATGCCGCATGGATCAGCCTCGACCTCGACAAGTGTTATACTTGTTATCATTGTATTGCATTGTTGGAGACATATATGATTGCAGTCCGTCTTCCGAAAGAGATCGAGGCACGCCTGGAGGCGTTGGCCAAAGCGACCAAGCGCACAAAGAGCTTCTACGTCCGCGAAGCGCTGCTGGAGTACTTGGATGATCTGGAGGACCTTTATCTGGCCGAGCAGCGGCTCATCGACATTCGGGCGGGAAAAGACGAGGTAATCGACGGCGAAGCGTTCTGGCATGGCGGGGCGGATTGAATACGCCCGCGCGGCCAGGAAGGACGTCGAGAATCTCGATCCGCAAGTTGCCCGCAGAATCCGGGAGTTCCTGGAGCAGCGCCTTGCCAACCTGGATGACCCACGCAGCATCGGAAAGCCGTTGCACGGTTCGCGGTTGGGGACTTTTTGGCGGTATCGCGTGGGCGACTGGCGGATCGTCGCCAGCATTGAAGAGGACAAGGTTCTCGTGCTCGTGGTGCGGATCGGGCACCGACGAGAGGTCTATGGCTAACGCCAAGATGCATGGGATTTTGTGGTTTGTTGAACTACAACGCAGAAATGAAATTCGAATGGGATGAAGCGAAGAGCCAGTCGTGCTTCGCCAGACGTGGGTTTGACTTCGCCTATGCAGCGAAAGCGTTTTTCGATCCGAACCGGTTGATTCAGACGGATAACCGCTTCGATTACGGAGAAGCGCGTTACCAGTTGATAGGCAAGATCGATGGACGTTTGTTCGTTGTTGTCTATACGCCAAGAGGAGAAGCGATTCGCATCATCTCAGCCAGAAAGGCCAACCAGCGGGAGGTTAGACGCTATGAAAACCGTATACATGACCATTGATCCGGAAAGTCCCGAATTTTCTTCATTGGGACGAATCGATCGGGAACGGGTCGATGCGACGACCGAGGAAGAGATTGCCGCGCAAATTGCCGAGGATGAAGCCGAAGCGATGCAAGATGCGGCGCTTTTCGTGCGCCGTGTGCGCAAACGCCTCGGTTTGAGTCAAGCAGAGTTCTCAAGAAGAATTAACGTGTCAATCGATACGATCCGCAATTGGGAGCAGGGCAAACGCTGTCCCACCGGAGCAGCAAAAGCGCTGTTGAAAGTGCTAGACAAAGCGCCAGAAGCGGCATTGTCAGCACTGCAACCCTGATTCCCTACGGCGAGGTCTATCGCTAGATCTTGTCTTTGGCTCTGATTTCGTAACGAAATCAATCGCGCGATTCGGCGCCGTCTCAGGAATCGGGCAGGGCGCCCCGTCCCCCCGGCAGATATCGGTACAGGGTCGAGGGCGCCACCCCGAGGGTGCGGGCGACTTCTTCCACGGTGATCCCGGCATCGGCCAACAGCGCCTTGGCCTTCTGGAGGTCTTTGTCCGTCAACGCCGGCGGCCTGCCGCCTTTCCGGCCCCGGGCCCGGGCGGCTTCCAGGCCTGCGCGGGTCCGTTCGCGAATGATCGATCGTTCGAACTCGGCCAGGGCGCCGAAGATGTGGAACACCAGGCGCCCGCCGGGTGTGGTGGTGTCGATGTTTTCGGTGAGCGATCGAAAGCCGATGCCGCGCTTTTCCAGTTCTTCCACGGTTTCGATCAGTTGCTTGAGGGAGCGGGCCAGGCGGTCGAGTTTCCATACCACCAGGACGTCGCCTTCGCGCAGGTAGTCGAGCGCGGCCTGCAGCTGGGGGCGGTCCCGCTGGGCGCCGGAGGCCTTCTCGATGAAGATGCGCCCGCAGCCGGCGGCTTTGAGGGCGTCGGTCTGTAGGGCGGGGTTCTGGTCTTGGGTGGAGACGCGGGCGTAGCCGATCAGCATGGGCGCTTTTTCCGTTCGCGTGGTATCAAAAATCGGAGCTATTTAACCATGAAACGGGTGAAACGTAACGAAATCAAACCGTGAACGACGCCCGCGCTCCGATGGGCGGTCGCGTGGTTCGGTGGCAGGATGGAGGTCTTTTGATGCAGCGAAATGTCATGGAAATTGACGGCTATCAGGCCGTCATCAGTTACGATCCGGAACTCGGCATGTTCCGGGGCGAGTTCGTCGACCTCAACGGCGGGGCCGACTTCTACGCCAGGGATGTGGAGGGACTGCGCTGCGAGGGGGAAGTATCTCTCAAGGTCTTCCTGGAGATGTGCCGGGAAAAGGGCATCGAGCCGCGCGGGAGCTTCTCGGGGAGTTCAAATGTGAAGTCTGTCCGGGAGGCCTTGGAGGAGAAGGTTTCCCGGGCCGAGTGACGCTATCAGTCCATCCCCAGGAAGACCGCCAATGCTCGATTGATCTCGACCATGGTCCGGTCATCGAGACGCCCGATCACCCGGCCCACCTTCTCTCTGGGAACCGTCAAAATCTTGTCCACCATGATCTGACTCGGCTTCTCCAGGCCGTTCCTGTCGTCTAGGAACACGCCCAACCGGAATATCGGCGCATCCCGGTAATGGCTGGTGATCGGCAGGATCGTCACCGACGGATGCTCGTCGAACAGATCGGACTGCACCACCACCGCCGGCCTGGGCTTGCTGTAGCTGCCGGGAATGGCCACGACCACCACATCCCCCCGCCGCACGGTCACTCCCAATCGTCCAGATCGGCGGCTTGCTCAATCCACGCCAGCATCTCATTTTCGTCCGGATCGTCTCGCAACCGCCGGGACTGCCGGCGGCATTCCTCCCGAAACTTGGGATTGCGCGTATCCGGCACCCACAGCTGAATGGGCCGGAGCCCCGCTTCCCGCAATTTCCGACGGTGCCTGCGCACCCGTTCCGTCGCTTCGCTCATGACCATGGATTCATGTTACGTTACATGAAACAAGATAGCGCAAAACCTGGCCCAAGGCCAACCACGATTCTCAAAACCCGTCTGAACGCCGCCCTAATCGGAGACTGGTTTCAATAAACAGTTTTCAGAAACCGAAGGCCTGTGAAAGCGCGTTCCGGGGGAGCGTGGGCGGGGATCTCCCAAAAACGGCCGGATTGGAGGCATCAGGGTTCATTTCTCGGAGACGGACTCTGTCCTGTCCGGATATGCCCCCTACGCCGGGGTTCTGCAGCTTAAAGTTAAAGCCAGACGCTGCGGGCCATGGCGACATGGCCCGCAGTATTTTCAGGACTTAGTCAGCCAGCTGCTCCACCCGCACCCCGTAGGTGAGGCGCTTGCGTTGCAGCTCGAAGTTGATGCGCAGATTCCTCAGTGTCTGGCCAGCTTCGAGAATCCCTCCCTCCGGCACGATGATGAAGTAGGGATCGCCGGCCTCCGTGTAGCCGTCAGGGTCGAGTCCTACTCCAACGCCTGCCTTCACCGGAATGCTCGGGTTGGTGAGCACCAGCCGAACCGGTCCGTAAATGGCATCTCCAGGATTGGTCACCGTGATCAAGATGAAGAAGACCCGGCGAATCCGGTCGTAGAGCTGCCGGGAGGAGTGGGTGACATTGAGCTGGTCGGTGATGTCGACCCAGACGGGGATGACTTCGTTAACGGTGACCGTAACCGGATCTGATAAAACCGCGGCGCCATTATTGTCCGTCACCATGCAGAGGGGCCAGTAAGTTCCCGGGGAATTGTAGGTATATATGGCCGTGTTGCTCTCGCCACAGGAGTCAAAGGTGCCGTCTCCGTCAAAATCGAAGCAGTATTCTGTGATATTTCCATCCGGGTCGTGGGCAGTACAGACGAAATCCACAGTTAGGGGGGCATAGCCAGAGGTCGGGTCTGCGCTAAAGGAATCAATTATGGGTGGTTCGTTTTCTTGAGAGTCAAACTGACATCCTGTCAAGTCAAAATCATAAGTTTCTTTCACAGTAAGATCATATACTCCAATATAATCTTCCAATTCTTCTACAACTCGAGAAACAGATGTTCGAACAACACTAGGTGTGGTCTCCATCAGCTTCCCGCAATCTGCATTCTGTTCGGTATAGGAATCGGCGGGATCGTCAACTTGTACGTCAGAAGATAGCACATCATATTCGTATCCTTCACCCCAGACTTCCGTCAGGACACTCGACAAATCAGGAATATTTGAATTAACAAAGGACTCCGCATCATTTAAAAATTGCGTTCTGGCTGCATCTTCTCCTATTTGCGATACCGGCCCATACTGACCCAAATCTGACTCTATAACAGGCGGATGGATGGTTCTATGTAAATTTACATGTACTGTAGGTTTATCTGCAAAAGCCCAGTTAGCGAAAAACACCAACAGGACAGCATACATCGAAAAATAGCGTTTCATTTTTCACCTCCTCCGAATCTTTATACCCCAAACGTCTTAACTCTGCCCCTGAAGGTTTCTTCTGAACCTCTTCATCCCAAATCCCAGCATCCCGCCTCCAAGGAGCAGCAGGGTGGCAGGCTCCGGAACCGAGGGAGTGGGGCCATGCTGTCTGAAGGAAATTTCATCGATCAGCAAGGTATCCGGGGTGGAAAAATCGAAATCATTCAGCGTAAAGGCAAGCTCCACGTCCTGCCCACCCCAGGTTTGGGCGAAGCCGGTAATGTCCTGGGTCACCCAAGTGCCGTTCAGAAGGTCGGTATCGGAAACGCCACTCAGAAGGTCTACCGTATCCGTTAAGCCCGTATCCGAAAGCTCGGCACTCAGAGTGTCCTGGGTGCTGTCTGTGGGATTCCACTGGATCCAGAAGGTGATGTCCATGGTCCAGCCGGCACCCGGAAGGCTATCCAGGGTGAAGTCCTGAAACAGGGTGGCAATCCAGTCGATATCATCGTTCTGAACCTGGGCCACGTTGCTGTTGCTGGGACCTGCATTGAGAACAATCGAAAAGTGGCTGTCGGTGTCCGGATCGACAACACCGGTGGAGACGAGATCCCCGCTCCATCCGGTGAAATCCCCCGTCTCAAAGTCCCCGTTCTGAAGCGGTAGCGCAAAGGCCGGTGCCGCCATCGACAGAGACAGGCAAATGGCGGTCAAGGTCTTTTTCATGGGACGTCCTCCTAGGTAGTTAGGGCAGTCAGTTGTATCGCTGAGATCTATTCGGGACAGAAACGGCCCCCCATCGCTTAACGCAAGATTAACGCCATGAAAAGTTAACCTGATGTTTACTAAATATTTTTTCTGCCTCTCGGGTGGACGGGCATTTCAATTTGTAAAAAATTCTGACATATCTGCGGGCGAGTACTTACAATGCTCAAAAAATTTTAAATATTAAAATTCTGAAATTTAGTATTACTAAATCCATCCCAATGCACTGGAAAGACGTTGCCAGACCCATCTGGTGACCGATTCGGCCACCCACCACACTTCTCTCCCGTCCAGGAGGGCGGCAAAGTCGCCATTGAGCGCCAGTGTTTGGCTCGAGGCCGCCGAATCCGAGATCAGCTTTCGGAAGGGTCGTAATAGTTGCAGTCGCAGATGTTCCAGAGATCCGAACACGGAGGATTGGCCTGGATATAGGCGTGGGCGCCGTGCAGTCGTCTCATATCTCTTCCTTTGCGCACAGAGGTGTCAGAATTTTTTACAAACTGAAGTGCGTCTCTACCCGAGAGGCCGGATAATCCCCGATAAACAGTAAGTTGATTTGTTATGGCGGGAATCTTGCTTAAAGATACGAGTGAGGTCCGTTTCTGTACAGGACCAAAATGTAATTGACTGCTGCAACTACGTGGCGGTAGTAGGTCGGCCATCCATCCCTGAAGGAGGAGGGGATTGAAGGGCTTCGCATCTCACTCTTACATCACATTCAAGGGGAGTAGCAAAATGAAGGCAAGACTAATCGTAACAGGCGTATTGGTGGCCATGTGCGGCAGCGCTATTGCTATACCACAAGACGGTACAGAGGACTTTTCCATAGATCCGGATCCTGGCCAAGGCCAGATCCAGTTCTCCGATGAGTCAGGAACGGTAGCCAATGACTTTGTTATCACCGGACTCCAGCAGAATGATGAGATCGATGGACTGTCCTCCCACCACAGAGATTTACCCTGGAATCACAACGTCACTTTGGATAGGATGATCCGTGGCACGCTGAGGATGGATTTCTCTATCGATAACGATAGTAACCTGTTTGAATGGAATGTAAGTGGAGACGAACCAGTGCCCAACGGTGGGGGGAGAACCTTGACCCTAGACGGCCATGAACCTGCGACTCCCAATCCTGCCAATATCCAATTTGCACATGACAACGAAATCACCCTGTTCGGCACGGCTAATCCTTCCGAGGATATCGATGGCCACGAGCATCATAACCATCCTAATTATAACTTTCCAGGATCAGGGCCATTTCCTGGGGCCCCATTCAACTGGGAGGACGACCCAAAAAACGTCTATTTCACCACCGAAAAGGGCCTGAGTGATCCTGGGGATGTTTTCAACTGGTTTCTGGGAGTAAACAACCCCTATGTGGATGATAATTTTATTTGTAATATTCTTGGCTGTGATGATGCTACTTTCAATATCGATGCCTTAGTTGTTTACGACATTATAGGTGATCTAACTTCATTTGATGCAGGGACAGATAAATTTACCAGTGATGCGATCTTTTTCTCCGTTGCCCCTGGCGCTTTCGATCCAACAGGGGACAACATCTACTGGATCAGCGCATCCGGGATTGGTGGCCTTTATGGCGATCCTGGCCTTTCAGTGAATGTGGATTCGCTAGATGTCCACGTCCCTGAGCCCGCCACCTTAACCCTGATCTGCGCCGGACTCCTAGGCTTCAGGTTCATGCACTGGAACCGCAGCTAATTCCTATCCGACAATCCACGCTGCACGCCCTTAATTAGTTATAGAGGAAGTAAAGGGCGTGCAGCATCTTTCCTAGATAGTGTGATAGTGTCGCTATAAGGTGGCAACTGCTTCCCCACTCAACTTTTGGGGTGGCAATAGGATTCATAGAAACCTCGCAAGGAAACCCGCGACTTTAGTCGCGGGAGGAATTGCGAACGACTTGCTTTTGCAAGCCGTGTTTGCCACCATGTGTAATATGGTCACCCTATTACCCACATCTCCCACCCCTGTAGTAAGATGTTGATTTTTCTGGATAAGCGTTGACATGAGCTGGGCTGAACAAGAATTTTTTACCTGGCGCTGGGCGATGCCCGCCTGAACCGGCGGCTGTGTCAGGTGATAGAAGCGATGGCAAGCGACCCGATGGCGAGCATTCCCAGCGTTTGCGGGGGCGGTTGGGCGGAGACCAAGGCAGCCTACCGGTTGCTGGACAATCCCAGGCTGGATTTTCGGGAGGTGTTGCGGGCCCACAGCGTGCCCACCCTGGAACGGATCCGGCAGCAGTCGCGGGTGCTGTGCCTGCAGGATACCACCGAGCTGGATTATTCCGGGCGGCCGTCAATGGCTGGGTTGGGACGGTTGAACTATGAGAAACGCCAGGGGTTGTACCTGCATCCGACGTTGGTGATCAGTGAGGCGGGGGTGGCCCTGGGGGTGACCGACTGCTGGCACTGGGCGCGTCTTCCCAAGGGGGAGCCGGACCTGGCCGAGAGCCTGCGTTGGGTGGAAGGCTATGAGCGGGTGGCCGAGCTGGCCGCCCTGGCGCCTGAGACCCGGCTGGTGTATGTCGCCGACCGGGAAGGCGACCTTCGGGCCCTGATCGACCGGGCCGAACAACTGGGCTTTGCCGCCGATTACCTGATCCGGGTACGACACGACCGCAAGCTCAACGACCCCCTGGATGGCAAACTGCGGGCCGCGGTCGAAGCCCAGCCGGTGCTGGGGACGATCGCCTTCGACCTTCCGGCCAGCGGCAACCGCCCGGCCCGGCAGGTCACACAGACGCTCCGAGTCGCCCGGCTCGAACTGAAAACCCGAAACGGCCCAGGTCCAAAAGTCACCGTCATCCTGGCCTGGGAAGAGGCGCCCCCCGAAGGACGGGAAGCGGTCGAATGGTGTCTGATCACCAATGAGCCAATCACCACCCTGGAACAGGCCAGAGCGCGCATCGAATGGTACCGCAAACGCTGGTGGATCGAAGTCTACTTCCGTATTCTCAAAAGCGGCTGCCGCATCGAAGCCTTGCAACTTCGCACCCGGGAACGCCTGGAACGGGCCCTGGTGCTGTATCTGATCGTCGCCTGGCGCATCCTGATGCTGATGACGCTCGGGCGGGAACATCCCGAGTGGTGTTGTGAAGTGGTGTTTTCTGTCGAAGAATGGCAGACCGCCTGGGCCATCCACCATCGCACCCCACCACCCTCGAAGCCGCCGGATTTGGGCACGATCGTCCGTCTCGTAGCTGGCTTTGGCGGCTGGCTGGGACGCAAGAACGATCCCCCGCCCGGCCCCAAAGCCTTGTGGCAGGGCATGACCAAACTGAGCGCCTACGTGGAGGCCGTGACTGCCATCCAGACGGCCGAGATCAAGTTCCCGCAGAAAAAACGGATAAGACATTGATTTCTATGAGTTGCAGGAGATGTGGGTAATAGGGTGGTAATATGGTGGATGTTGTAACCAATAGGAACTGTGTTTACCAAACCGCTTACCATGTGATTTGGTGCCCAAAATATCGTCGTGATGTTTTGGTGGGAGAAGTTGCGACAACCTTGAACGAACTCCTTGAAGAACTTTGCCGTGAACGGGGATGGCCGGTGATTTCCAGGGAAATTCAACCGGACCATATCCACCTGTTTCTGACGATTCCCCCAGCCATTGCCGTGACCGATGCGATCAAGATTCTCAAGGGGGTGACAGCCAGACGCCTGTTCCAGCGGTTTCCCCAGCTTAAAAAACGTCTTTGGGGTGGCCACCTGTGGTCGCCGTCGTACTATGTGGGTACGGCGGGCAACATGAGTGCCGAGACGATTCAGCGTTATATTGAACGCTCGGAGCATGTCACCCGGAGGCGCTGAATGTCCCTTAGAACCGCCTCGATCAAACTGGAGATTACGCCCGATCAAGGCAAACGGCTTGCCGACCTGCAAGCGGCTTTCAGCAAGGCCTGTAACCTGCTGGTGCCTTATGTCTGCGGACATCGGGTCTGGAACCGGGTGGCGTTGCACAACCTGACCTACGATCTGCTCCGGCGGCAAACACCCCTGGGATCGCAGATGTGCTGCAACACCATCTGGAGTGTGTGCCAGGCTTACCGATCCCAGAAAAAGCGGGGACGGATCAGGAAGGACGGGCCTGTTCCCAGACTCCATTTCGACCGGGCCAGTGTTCACTTCGACAAGCGCACCTACACGCTTGCAGGGGAAACGCTCTCGCTTTACACACTGCAAGGCCGTATTCGGGTGAGGATGAGGCTGGGAGAACATCAGCGACGCCTGCTCGATCAGGGAACACCTAAGGAAGCGGAACTGGTTTGCCGCAAGGGACAGTGGTATTTCAACCTGGTCGTCGAGTTGGAGGACCCCGATCCTGTCACCGCTGGGCCGGTGATGGGGGTCGATGTGGGAGAGAACAATCTGGCTGCCACCAGTACGGGCAAGGTGTTCGGTGGCGGCCGATTGCGTCACCGCCAAGACCAACACCTTACCCTGATCCGCCGTCTTCAGAAGGCCAAGTCCAACGGCAGCCGCAGCGCCGCCCAAAGGCTGCGGCAGGTCTCTGGCAAGGCCGGAAGGCGGAATTCCTGCGTCAACCACCAAATCAGCAAAGCCATCGTCGCCGAAGCCCAAAGGACACAGACGGCTGTGATCGTGCTGGAGGATCTGACCCATATCCGCGACCGGATCAAGGCCGGCAAAAGGGTGCGGGCCAGACTGCACCGCTGGCCGTTTCGGCAATTGCAAAAGCAGATCGAATACAAAGCGGCAGACGTCGGCATCCGGGTGATTTACGTCGATCCGGCCCATACCAGCCAGACGTGCAGCGAATGTGGGTGCTTGGGCAGAAGGGTCAAACATCTTTTTGAGTGTGAGTGTGGTTTCCGGGCGCACGCCGACTGCAATGCAGCTCGAAATCTTGCCCGGATTGGCGGGAGCACCCTCCCGCCAAGGGCGGCTGTAAACACGCCTAATGTTCCGATGGGTAGTCACACTATCCATTGAGAATAAAGCCTGCGACTTCAGTCGCGGGTTGTTTACTGATTGCCCTGGCGGTTGGAGGCTGGAAAAATGGTTTTCATGGAGAAATGTGGTCTCGCTCTCTCTGGCGGCGGCTTTCGGGCTGCCCTGTTCCACCTCGGCGTTCTGGCGGCATTGGCCGAAAGGGGGCTGCTTTCACGCATCGAGGTGATCTCGACCGTCTCCGGCGGCTCGATCATCGGCGCCTGCTATTACTTGAAACTCAAACAGCTCCTTGAAGGAAACCATCCCAGATTTCCAGAGCCGAGCCAGGAGGCCTATGTCGGCATCGTCAAGGAACTTACCAACGAGTTCCTCGAGGCGGTCCAGCAAAACCCCCGCCTCCGGCTCTTTGACTCCCCCTTTGCCAATTTCCGGATGGGCCTGGAATCCTACACCCGCACCCATCGGATCACCGAGCTGCTGGACGAGCATTTCTTTTACCCCATCACCTGCCAGGAGGGCATCCTCCTTAGGGATATCCACATCTTCCCTCCCGAGCTTCCCGAAGCGTTCGATATCCGCCAGGAAAACCAGGAGCGGGAATTCAAGATCCCGATCCTGATCATCAACGCCACTTCTCTCAATACCGGCCACCCCTGGCACTTCACCGGCGCCTGGGTCGGAGAGACGCCACCGAAGCGGGCGTGCATGGAAGAGATCGATACCAACGTCCGCCTGCCCCGCCTCAAGTTTGACGGGAGCTGCAAGGACGACTGCCAGGATCCCCCCTGGCCCAAGGATCCGGGAGAAGTGCGGGAGCGGCTCTGCCGGCTCAAGCTTTCCGAGGCGATGGCCGCCTCGGCCGCCGTCCCGGGGATCTTTCCTCCCCTGACCCTCCGGGGGCTTTACCAGAACAGAAGCGGGGAGGAGATCGTAGTCGAGCTTGCCGACGGCGGGGTCTTCGACAACCAAGGTGTTGGAGCCCTCTGCCGGGAGGGGTGTACCTATCTCATCGTCAGCGACGGTTCCGGCCAGCTGGAGGACCAACCCCTTCTCAGCCGGCGGGCCTTTGAGGTGGTGAGCCGGGCCAACTCGGTGATGATGGACAAGATCCGGGAGGAGATCTACTGCCGAGCCCGGCGAGAGTTCCAAAAGGGACTCTCCTTCTTCCACCTCCGCCAGGAGGTTCAATCG
Source organism: Methylomarinovum tepidoasis (assembly GCF_030294985.1). Classification (NCBI taxonomy): domain Bacteria; kingdom Pseudomonadati; phylum Pseudomonadota; class Gammaproteobacteria; order Methylococcales; family Methylothermaceae; genus Methylomarinovum; species Methylomarinovum tepidoasis. The sequence continues at coordinate 4,168 of NZ_AP024719.1, read as the reverse complement.
ACCCAAAGCCTCCCCAAAATCCCCGGCCCGGTCAACCGTCCCGAAGGGATGGTCTACGCCCTCTCTTGCCTCCGGACCGATCTCGACAGCTTCTCCGATGCCGAGGCCTTCTCCCTCATGTATCACGGCTATACCTTGGCCTTGAGCCGGCTCCCGGGAGAAGCGTGGAAAGACTACTTGCCCAGGGAGGAGTGGAACTTCCTGGCAATCCGGGAGGTGCTCGAGAAGAGGCGCTGCTGGCTCATGAGGCGGCTCGAGGTGGGATGCCACCGGCTCTTCAAACCCTTCCTCCTCCTCGCCAAGGAGCACCCCTGGCTCAAGTGGGCGGGCGCCACCGCAGGTTTGTTCCTCTTTGGCGCTCTCCTGTGGAGGCTCTGGGATCTTTCCCTCGAGCTCCCCGCGCCACTCCTCTTCCTGGTCCCGATCTCCTTCCTACCGCTCGACCTCTGGTTCAGGAAGTTCCGATTCCTCCGATGCCTGGACCCCTTCCTAGGCCTCCTGGGACTGCTCCTCCTCACGCCGGTCGGCATCTGGCTCTGGCTCTGGCGTAATACCGCCGACCGGCTCTTCCTCCGCCTTGGAAAGGTAAATAGGGCTAGTGAAGGGAAGACACCTCCGCATTGAGCCATCCTGCGCCTGTTAAGATCCCTTACCCAGCATTCTGATTGACTTAATTTGTAATTTTCTATATATGTCTATTACTAGAGACTAAATTTATTGTATTGCAATATGTCTAAACAACCCCCCGAACTCGGATTCGACCTCGACGAGCTGGAACAGGAAACCAGCCGCTACCGCCAGGAGACCATTCCCCGCAAGGCCGGCAGGCCTCCCATGCTCCACAAGCCACGGTCCTGCAGCTTCAGACTTCCCGAAGACCAATACCAGTGGCTCATCAAGGAGGCGGCCAGGCGCACCTTGGCGACCGGCAAACGCTGGGACGCCTCCATGATCGTCCGGGAACTCATCGACAAGGCCCGATCATCATCATGAAGATCGTCGCCTTCTTCGGTTCCAAGGGCGGCACCGGCAAAAGCACCCTGGCCCACCTTCTGGCCTACGGTGCCGCCCTCCACGGCCAACCCGCCCTGGTGGTCCACACCGACGACCGGGAACCGGAGATCCACGACAGCCGTCCCTACCACTACTTCGACGGCCGCGATCCCAAACGCCTCTACGCCGTCCTGGAGAGGGCCAAAACCGGCGGCGAGGGCCTCTGCGTCATTGATGGCGGCGGCAACCGCCCAGGCCTCGACCGGATCCTCGCCAAAGCTTGTGACCTGATCCTGATTCCCTGCGGCATCGGCGGCCAGGACGCCCCCATGGCCCTCCGGGACCTGGAACGCCTTCCCGGCGCCTGGATCATCGTCAACCGCTTCCCGCTCTCCCCGGGACACCGCCGCCGCCCCAAGGCGGAAGACTACATCGCCCAGCTTCCCAGGAAACGTATCCTCTGCCGTCTGGGAGAGTCAGCAGCGGTAGACCGCTTCACCGAACCTGATACCAGACCCTGGACCGCGCCACCGACCCGGGTGAACAACGCCGCCCGGGCGCTGTACCGGAAAGTGAGGGACAAGCTGGCACAATCATCCCCTTCCCCAGACCCCCACCCCGGCTCGGGCTGAGGCCGCCTTGGCCGTACCTAGACCGAGCACATATTTTCTTGCCCTTATCTACGCCAAGGCGCTGTTACCTGATATAGGCTTCGTTGAACGCTTGAACATCACTCTCTACACCACTTGTGGACAATGCCCAGTGATACTTCAAGTTCCTTGGCAATAGCCCGGTAAGACATCCCCTGAGCCCGCATAAGCCGCGCAGAAGCCCGTTTTTCCTCGGACATGGCCCGTCGTACTTCCCCGGACTTTTTGCCTCCCTTGCGACCTCTCCGTGCCTGCTGCTCCGGCGTATGCGTCCTTTGGATCAGCTCCTGGCGTTTTTCCAGGGAAAACCGCTGCCAGACCCATTTGGCGACCGATTTGGCCACCCACCACACTTCCCGCCCGTCCAGGGGGGCGGCAAAGTCGCCATTGAACGTCAGCGCCCTGGTATTGCAGGCTGACAGCCAGGCATTCCAGCCGTCCAGGCCGCCTTCCTTCTTGTACTCGAGGACGTTCCGGTAGGCCCAGTATCGCAGCCGGTCGAAGAGGGTGACGTTGCGTCCGACACCCACTTCATCCACCTTCCAGCCCCGCTTGGGCTTGAAGCGCTCGAGATCGACCCATTCCGCCAGTTCGTTAAGCTCATAGCCGATTCTGGGGCCTCTCAGCACGTGCCAGAGGGGATAGGCTGGGTTCTTGGTCAGAAGGCCGCCGAATCCGGGATCGGCCTCCAGTGTGGCCGTAAAGGCGCTTTCGATGGCGGCCAGATAGCGCATCGGGGTGTCACGGGCATTCAGGCCCTCCATCAGCACCGGCGCGCTCAGACCCCATACCAGATGGGCGTGGCCGTTTTCGCGGTTCTTGGCGGCCCAGCTGGGCGGGGGCAGATTCCGCTCTTCCCAGGCGAGGATCGCTCCGGGATGGTCGCAGTCGTAGATGGTCCAGACCCGAATATGGAGGGATCGTTGAAAGGGTACCTTGTGCGCTATCGTCTAAATCAACTACTCGGACCCAGGCCATCCAGGCCAGGATTAATCCAACCACCCCCCAACCCCCTCAAGGGGGAGACCTATTCTCGTAGGTGGTGGCATCCATGCCCCCACCTACGAGAACACCCCCTGGGGGGATATACAAGGCGAGAATTTGGGAAACGCTAAACCAATCAATCATGACACCAGCGATAGGCAGTTCGAATGGAAACGCCTAGCTCTTCAGAAATTTGCCTATAGGAAGCCCCTCCAGCTCGCATGAGCAGAGCCATGGCGCGTCTCTGCTCGTTATCCTTCCTGACCCCTTTCCCCGTATAGGATGACTCTCTATCCTGCCAATAAACTTTACGAGCGCGATCTTGATCCCGAAGTAGCTTCCGCTCCCTGGCGATCCGGTCCGGTAGGATCGCCCGAAGTTCTGGATACAGCGTCTCCGGAATCAAGGGCTGGAGCCACTTGTGCAAGGTGGCCCGCCGGAACCGGTACCGTGGATCCACCTCCTGCCCCTGCCATTCTATAGTCTTGCCGGCGGCGGCGGCCTCGGCCCGTTGCTGAATGGTTTTGGCAACGGCTTTGATCTCCCGGTCGGTCAGGCCGGGGGTAAAGGTCTGGGCCGCATTCTCGATCTCGTCCCTCAGGGATTCGGCCCGGCTGAACCAGGACAAAGCGACTCCGGACAGAAACAGCCAGCTATCGCGATAGCCTTCAGGGATTTGTCCGTCATGATGACGGGCGATAGCCAGAAGATCTTGGTAGACCTTGTACCAGCGCTCGTAAATGCTGCCTGAGACCGCTTGTGGGGCTCTCTGAGCGCGTTTGGCGGCTTGGGCGTGGATATCCCTGATCTTGGCCTTTCCAGGCGCTTTACGCGGCTTACGTTGCCCCAGAACTTCATTGGCCAGTTCGTGCAGTGTCCAACGATATCCGGTGATGATAAGGCCCCGCACCACCGCGTTGTTTAGGCTGTTTACGGTGCCAACCAGGCGCAAAACCCGGGTGCAGTCGCGGGCTTTGGGATCGGCGCCAATAGGGGCGAGGGCCTGGTTGAGACTGTCGGTGATCCGCTGCCAAACGGGCAGGGTCTTCGGCGGCATCGGCTGGATCAGCCAGTAGAGATGCAGTCCCCGCCCGGAAAACACGGTCAGCGAGGGAGCCGGCATCCTGGATTCCAACAGAGTATCGAGGGCCAGATCCAGATCGGTCGTTCCGTCCAGATCGACATATACGGCCCGCAGGCTGCGCAGCAGGCGCACCAGGCGCCAGCCGTCGAATTCGTTAACCGAAACATAGGTGTCCGGTTTGCCCTTCAAGCCGGCCAGGAATTCGGGGATGGCCGGATCATTTGGAGCGAGCTTCACCCAGCGTTTTCCAGGACGCAGAGCCTCCCACACGAGCACGGTGCCGTGGGCCTCACGGTGGAGGGCCTCGAAATGCTCCGGCGGGTGGTCCAGATCAAGCGAGAATTGCTGGGGGGTCATGCGGTCGCCCCCCGATAATGACGGTAAGGCCTAGGTCTGGCCTGGAGGGTGTGACAGGGATATGTACTATGGTATGTGCCATACCAAATATTATGTCGTA